>NZ_CP116346.1:3260000-3262500 GCF_030254645.1 Paucibacter sediminis | reverse complement strand
TCTAAGAGACTTGATACTCGTCACCGAGCATCAAAACTCACCTTCAAACGCCCACGCTTATCGGCTGTGAATTCTTAAAGAACATCAAGCTGTCTGTCGACTTGCTTGGCGCTGATCAGCGATCAGCACAGAAGCGAGATTATTGACGATTTTATTACTATCGTCAACCCTTATTGCAAACTAATTTGCACGCTTCGGATCTGCGAGCACCAGGCCTGCGCCTGGCACATCAGCAAGTGCAAACACTCGCGAGTCGATCTCGAGAACGCTTGCATCTGCTGACACAGATGGAAACGCCCAGTCTTGCGACTGGGCGTCTTCGGATATTAGCCTGACGATGACCTACTTTCACACGGGAATCCGCACTATCATCGGCGCTGAGTCATTTCACTGTCCTGTTCGGGATGGGAAGGAGTGGGACCAACTCGCTATGGTCATCAGGCTTAACTGGTTGGCAAGTTGTTGCTGGAACAACTTACCCAATTTGTAGAGTTGCGCATTATACAAGGGCGTTGGCTCTTGCGCGCTTCGAATCAGCTTTGATTTTGATTGCGTTCAATTCAGACTTCTGAAGAACAGCATAACTTGTGCTTACCTCAATAAGCTCTGACTTGCTCTTTCGAACTGTCAAAGTTATAGGGTCAAGCCTCACGGGCAATTAGTACTGGTTAGCTTAACGCATTACTGCGCTTCCACACCCAGCCTATCAACGTCCTGGTCTCGAACGACCCTTCAGGGGGCTCTAGGCCCCGGCAAGACTCATCTTGAGACGAGTTTCCCGCTTAGATGCTTTCAGCGGTTATCTCTTCCGCACTTAGCTACTCGGCGATGCCACTGGCGTGACAACCGATACACCAGAGGTGCGTCCACTCCGGTCCTCTCGTACTAGGAGCAGGCTCTCTCAATCTTGCAGCGCCCACGGAAGATAGGGACCAAACTGTCTCACGACGTTTTAAACCCAGCTCACGTACCTCTTTAAATGGCGAACAGCCATACCCTTGGGACCGGCTACAGCCCCAGGATGAGATGAGCCGACATCGAGGTGCCAAACACCGCCGTCGATATGAACTCTTGGGCGGTATCAGCCTGTTATCCCCAGAGTACCTTTTATCCGTTGAGCGATGGCCCTTCCATACAGAACCACCGGATCACTTTGTCCTACTTTCGTACCTGCTCGACTTGTCAGTCTCGCAGTCAAGCACGCTTATGCCAATGCACTATCAACACGATTTCCGACCGTATTTAGCGTACCTTCGAACTCCTCCGTTACACTTTGGGAGGAGACCGCCCCAGTCAAACTGCCCACCATACACTGTCCCCAATCCCGATAAGGGACCAAGGTTAGAACCTCAAACACACCAGGGTGGTATTTCAACGTTGGCTCCATAGAAACTAGCGTCCCTACTTCAAAGCCTCCCACCTATCCTACACAGATCTGTTCAAAGTCCAATGTAAAGCTACAGTAAAGGTTCATGGGGTCTTTCCGTCTTTCCGCGGGGAGATTGCATCATCACAAACATTTCAACTTCGCTGAGTCTCTGGAGGAGACAGTGTGGCCATCGTTACGCCATTCGTGCAGGTCGGAACTTACCCGACAAGGAATTTCGCTACCTTAGGACCGTTATAGTTACGGCCGCCGTTTACTGGGACTTCAGTCAAGAGCTTGCACCCCATCATTTAATCTTCCAGCACCGGGCAGGCGTCACACCCTATACGTCGACTTTCGTCTTTGCAGAGTGCTGTGTTTTTAATAAACAGTCGCAGCCACCGATTCTCTGCGGCCTCATTGGGCTCCCCAAGTAAATGGTTCACCTACTAAAGGCACACCTTCTTCCGAAGTTACGGTGTCAATTTGCCGAGTTCCTTCTCCAGAGTTCTCTCAAGCGCCTTAGAATACTCATCTCGCGCACCAGTGTCGGTTTGCGGTACGGTCGTCTGTAGCTGAAGCTTAGTGGCTTTTCCTGGAAGCAGGGTATCACTCACTTCGTCTGCAAGCAGACTCGTTATCACACCTCAGCTAAGCCCTCCGGATTTGCCTAGAGGGCACGCCTACATGCTTGAACCAACTATTCCAACAGTTGGCTGAGCTAACCTTCTCCGTCCCCACATCGCACTACAGATCGGTACAGGAATATTTACCTGTTTCCCATCAGCTACGCATCTCTGCCTCGCCTTAGGGGCCGACTCACCCTACGCCGATGAACGTTGCGTAGGAAACCTTGCGCTTACGGCGAGGGGGCTTTTCACCCCCTTTAACGCTACTCATGTCAGCATTCGCACTTCTGATACCTCCAGCAGGCTTCACAACCCACCTTCACAGGCTTACAGAACGCTCTCCTACCACGTGCAATAAATTGCACATCCGCAGCTTCGGTAACTGGCTTAGCCCCGTTACATCTTCCGCGCAGGACGACTCGATCAGTGAGCTATTACGCTTTCTTTAAATGATGGCTGCTTCTAAGCCAACATCCTGACTGTTTTAGCCTTCCCACTTCGTTTC